>NZ_CP019770.1:3217500-3240395 GCF_004328665.1 Pseudoalteromonas sp. DL-6 | reverse complement strand
TTTTTGTAAAATTGTTGATATCGATGTATAAATATAATAACAGACTGATTTAAATAGCTTTTTATTTTAAAGCTTGATTAGAGATCATAACAAAACTGGCAGCAGATCGCGACCATAATTTACGATCTAATTTACTTTTCCCATGCTTTTATTCACTTTTTATACAGGGGCTGTGGAAAACTTCTTATTTATGATGATCCTATCGGATCATGAAAATTGATCATAAATAAACATGCTTTACGCACTCTATTATGATTGACTTTTCGTCACTTCATCTATAATATCTCGCGCTCGCAATGGCACCTGTGCCAGGATCGCGACCTGCATAGGATGTTTTAACTTTAACCGATCGGATGAGATTGTTATGAAAAGAACTTTTCAACCTAGCGTTTTAAAACGCAAACGTACACACGGTTTCCGTGCTCGTATGGCAACTGTAAATGGCCGTAAAGTATTAGCTCGTCGCCGTGCTAAAGGCCGCAAAGTTCTTTCTGCTTAATTTATAAGTGGAAGACTTTAGCTTTGGCAGGGAGTTACGTCTGTTAACTCCCTCGCATTACTCTCGCATATTTAACGAACCCGCTCGGGCTGCAACTCCTTTCTTTACTTTATTAGCAAAACCAAGTGACCAGTCAAAACCTAGGTTAGGCCTTACTGTTGCTAAAAAACGTGTAAAAAAGGCATGTCAACGAAACCGTATTAAACGTCTTGCTCGCGAAAGTTTTCGTTTAAACCAACACACGCTCGATAATATTGATATTGTGTTGATGGTTAAAAGTGGCATTGATGAACAGTCTAATGAAGAATTAACCAAACAACTTACAAAGCTGTGGCGTAAGATTAATGAACGCTGCAAACCTGGTGCCCCTAAACCGCCACCATTTAAAAAACGCCCAAACAAATCAGCTAAATCGACTAAACAAGCCCGATAGCAATAGAATTACAGGGTTAATTAAGGTATCTTTAGCTCACCTTTTAATCATGCGTTTAAAATCTCATAGTGAGTCTTTAAATACATGGTATCTATTCACTAAACATAACGTAGGGGCATGTACAACATGAGGTTACTTAAACCACTTGCTGCTTTACCAACACGTTGTTTAGTTTTATTTATCCGCGGTTATCAAAAGTGGATTAGCCCGCTATTAGGTCCGCATTGTCGTTTTAATCCAACGTGCTCTAGTTACGCTATTCAAGCAATTAATTTGCATGGATCGGTAAAAGGGTGTTGGTTAGCTGTTAAACGCATATTAAAATGCCATCCTTTACATTCAGGCGGAGACGACCCCGTTCCTGAAAAATTAACCCGTATTAACCACCAACACGAGAAATAAGAGCTGTTATGGAATCGCAACGCACGTTTTTATTCATCGGCCTAATGCTAGTGTCGTTTTTATTATTTCAAGAGTGGAATAATGACTACAACACACCAAAAGCCGATCCTAGTGCCACAACACAAACACTAAAAGCAAATTCACCAGAATCAGATGATTATGTTCCAGCTTCATCAGACTCAGGTTTACCTGCTTCAACAACTTTAGCTAAGCGCGCTGTTATAAATATTACAACAGACGTGTTTAAAGTAAAAATTGACACCAAAGGCGGTGACATTGTTGAAACAGACTTAATTGATTATAAAGAAACCAAAGGCAGTGATGTTCCTTACATGCTACTGGGTGAGTTTGATGGTAAACAATACTTTTCACAAAGTGGTTTAATAGGTTTAAATGGCCCAGATGCATCAGCAAATGGTCGTCCTACTTACCAATCAGAACAAACTTCTTATACTTTAACAGGTGATGAGCTTCGAGTTCCTCTTCAGTTTACTGATAGTAACGGTGTAAGTTTCACTAAAACATATGTATTCAAAAAGGGTCAATATGATGTTGGCTTAGAATATAAAGTTAACAACACCACTAGTGCGCCAGTACAAGTTCAGCTTTACACACAAATAAAGCGTACCGTACAAGAAAAAGGCAGCATGGTTGATCAAAACTATTTAGGGGCTGCATACGGTACTGATGAAGAACCATACGAAAAGTATAGTTTTTCCGATATGGCCGATAAAAACCTAAACATAAATACCCAAGGTGGTTACGTTGCCTTTATCCAGCATTACTTTGTAAGTGCTTGGGTGCCAATGCAAGATCAAGCAAATACACTTTATAGTTTAATCACTAAAAGTAATGCAGCTATCATTGGTGTTAAAGACGAAGCGGTAAATGTTCAAGCTGGTAGTGAGCAAACACTTACTGCAACTTATTACATGGGCCCTAAAGAGTCAGATAAACTTGAAGCGATTCACACTGACTTAGACTTAACGGTTGATTACGGTTGGTTATGGTTTATTTCTCAACCTTTATTTGTGCTACTTAAATGGTTACACAGTATTTTAGGTAACTGGGGTGTAGCAATTATTGCCATCACTATTATTGTTAAAACATTAATGTATCCACTGACTAAAGCACAGTACACCTCAATGGCTAAAATGCGTGCATTACAGCCTAAGATGAAAGCGCTAAAAGAAAAGTATGGCGATGATCGTCAAAAATTCGGCCAAGCGACTATGGAAATGTACCGTAAAGAAAAAGTGAACCCTATGGGTGGCTGTTTCCCTATTTTACTGCAAATGCCAATCTTCTTAGCCTTGTTCTACGTATTCTTAGAGTCTACAGAACTTCGTCACGCTGAATTTGTACTTTGGCTAACTGACCTTTCTGCGAAAGACCCATACTACGTATTACCAATCTTATTTGGTGCGAGTATGTTTATAACGCAAAAACTACAACCTATGACGGTTACCGATCCAATGCAGCAAAAAATGATGACCTTTATGCCGGTTATCTTCTCTGTATTCTTCTTATGGTTCCCATCTGGTTTAGTACTTTACTGGTTAGTGTCTAACCTTATTTCTATTGTCCAGATGTTGATCATCTACCGTGGCATGGAAAAGAAAGGAATTAAAGTAAGGGGCGATTAAACTCCCTACTTATATAAAGGCGACTTAGGTCGCCTTTTTTATTGCCTATTTTTTATAACAGCATTCGCGAGTGCCTATTTGATAGGTTACAATACCGCCATTACGTTATTTAAGTTGGCAAATAAACCGCATGATCAATCACGATACAATTGCAGCACAAGCCACTGCCCCAGGTCGAGGCGGTGTTGGTATTATTCGCGTTTCAGGAACCCTAGCCAAACAGGTTGCTGAAAAAATAATAGGCAAAGTCCCTAAAGTTCGTTATGCCGACTATGTGCCATTTAACACCCTTGCAGGTCAGCAACTTGACCAAGGTATTGCGATTTACTTTGCTGGCCCAAACTCATTTACCGGTGAAGATGTACTCGAACTTCAAGGCCATGGCGGCCCAGTTGTTCTTGATATGCTACTCAAAGAAATAAGTAAAATAGACGGTGTGCGTTTAGCTAAACCAGGGGAATTCTCTGAGCGTGCGTTTATGAACGATAAACTTGATTTAACTCAAGCAGAAGCAATCGCCGACTTAATTAATGCAACTAGCGAGCAAGCCGCTAAAAGCGCTCTACAGTCACTTCAAGGGCAATTCTCTAAGCACATAGAAACCTTAGTTGAAAAAGTCATTCACTTACGTATGTATGTGGAAGCAGCTATTGATTTTCCTGACGAAGAAATCGATTTTTTATCAGACGGAAAAGTGGGCGGTGATTTAAATGCCATCATTGAGCAGCTTAATGCCGTAACCAATCAAGCCAAACAAGGCAGCATAATGCGCGAAGGTATGCGCGTCGTTATTGCTGGTCGCCCTAATGCCGGTAAATCAAGCTTACTTAATGCATTAGCAGGTCGAGAAGCGGCTATTGTAACTGAAATAGCCGGCACCACTCGTGACGTATTACGTGAGCATATACATATAGATGGTATGCCACTGCATATAATAGATACCGCAGGCCTACGAGAAAGCCCAGATAAGGTAGAGCAAATAGGCATTGAACGTGCTTGGGATGAAATAAACCAAGCCGATCGGGTGTTATTTATGCTTGATGGCACCGACACAGCCGATACTGATCCACATGCTATTTGGCCTGAATTTATGGCTAAGTTACCCCAAGGTATGGGCGTGACCGTGATCAGAAATAAAGCCGATTTATCGGGTGATACGGTTGGTATGGATCAAGAGCAACAATATCCGGTCATCAGTTTAAGTGCTAAAAATGCTGACGGCATAGAGCTTGTGCGTGAGCACTTAAAAGCCTGTATTGGTTTTGATGGTGCCACAGAGGGTGGCTTTATGGCGCGACGTCGTCACTTAGATGCACTGGAACACGCAGCCTATCACTTAGATACGGGTAAAACACAATTAGAAATGCACGTGGCCGGTGAAATCCTCGCTGAAGAACTGCGCTTAACACAGCAGTATCTTAACGAAATAACCGGTGAATTTACTTCTGATGATTTGCTTGGCAAAATTTTCAGCTCGTTCTGTATCGGTAAATAGTCGAACTAATAATTTAATCATTAAGGGCACCTAGGTGCCCTTTTTAATGCCTACTATTTTTAATATCGACTCGCCAAACTGTATTTTAATAACCCATTTTGAAAACCAAACAGACTAAAAAACAGCTTAAATTGCACCTATATTAGCCTCAATTCGCCTTTAAAAATGTATTCAAGCCATAGTAGGCTAAGCCAATAATCACAGCTAATAACAGATAAACTACCTAGATTAATAGTAAAAAATTAAGCTTCTTTCCTCTAAAAGAGCACCTATAACATTGGTTTTCCACGTTTGAACATGGGTAATTATCAAACCATAAAAATAAAACGTACCTAAAAAGTAAATTTGATCGCCCACTCCACCAGCAAAACACCGTTAATTTCTTAGTTAAAATTGATGTAATTTATTTTTTAGCAGATCAGTTATCCACAATTGCGGGTTTTATTGCCTTAAAAATGAGTTAAAAGCGATAAAAAGAAATAATATGTTGTGTTTAATAGGCTAAATAGCGATTTTTAGAAAATAAAAATGGATTTTTAGGCTGATCTGAGAAAATAGATCATTTTTTAAAATTATTTTCGATCCCAATTTTAAGTTATCAACATGCTTTATATCCACACTAAGATCAACACACGTTTATTTATAAATTTGTACTAGCTGATGGTTAACACTCAATATAAAATCAATAACTTAGCAAACTATTTGTAACATTACTTCTTAGTTAAGCAGAGCTTTCCCCAACCTTATCAACAACTTGATCAGAAGATTACATTTAAAGATATTTTGTTAAACCATTAATAATCAGCAACTTAAAACCGTAATTCACGCGAAGGCTTAAATTACCACAAAAATAGTTATACAAAATAACACTCTTAACTTTACTGTTATACTCACTCGGCTATCATAGGCAGCAATTAAAACTAATAGTGATCAGCAATATTCATGAGTTCAGTAAATATTATCGTTGGTAGTCAAATGGGATCCGCCGAGTACGTTGCAGAGCAGCTAAGCGATGCGCTTAACAACCAAGGGATTAATAGCCAACTACATGATCAACCTGAATTTAATGAAATAGATCAGCAAAATACTATTTGGTTAGTTTGTACATCAACCTATGGTGCGGGTGATTACCCTGACAATCTAATTAGCTTTGTCGAACAAGTATCTCAAGTAGATGATCTCTCGCATTTAAAGTATTCGGTTATTGCACTAGGCGATACCAGTTACGACACTTATAACCTTGCAGGGCGTAATATAGATGCCCTTTTAAGCCAAAAAGGTGCTGTAAAAGTAGCACAACGGTTGGAGCTAAACATTCTTGATGAAGCACTACCCGAAGATACGGCCTTAGCTTGGTTAGACTCGTGGATAGCACAAACAGGTTTAAAATAGAAAGATCAAGCGATAAGTTATAAATAAAGTTACCCACAATTTACTAATAATTTAATATATTTTGTGGATAAACACTGATTAAACTGCTTTTTTAGCTATGCTTATCCATGGGATAAGATCGAGACTTGATCGGCCTGTGTATAACAGCCCGTTTTGATCAGAGCTTATTTGCCTGAAGATCCGATCATATTAACACCTTTAGATCCGATCTAATTATATGTTTTTAATCATGATCTAAAGCTTATCAACAGAAAACCCGATCAGTAGTAGTAATAGTATTAAAAGATCTCTTTAAAAGATCCTTTATATTATTAGAGATCACTTACTTAGATCTTGAGCACTGTTTAATCATTTATCTTCTGCTAATTTCTAGGTAGAATACGCTCCCTTTTGAAGTTTACTGGTTTGATTTAAGTAGGATCCCATTAATGATTTTTCACGAAAATTTTGACGTTATCGTAGTAGGTGGTGGACATGCAGGCACTGAAGCCGCATTGGCAGCTGCCCGTATGGGGATGAATACCCTGCTGCTAACTCACAATATGGATACCCTTGGTCAAATGTCTTGTAACCCAGCAATTGGTGGCATTGGCAAAGGTCATCTGGTTAAAGAAATTGATGCCCTGGGTGGCGCAATGGCTCAAGCCATTGACAAAGGCGGGATCCAATTCCGTACGCTTAACTCTTCTAAAGGCCCTGCTGTACGAGCGACTCGTGCTCAAGCAGATCGTGCCTTGTACAAAGCGGCTATTCAAAACACACTTCAAAACCAAGAAAACTTAAAGATTTTTCAGCAATCATGTGATGATCTAATTGTTGAAAATGATCGTGTAACCGGTGTAGTGACACAAATGGGTTTACGTTTTAGTGCACCGAGTGTAGTACTAACCGTAGGTACCTTCTTAGGTGGTCAAATTCATATCGGCCTTGAAAACTTTAAAGGTGGCCGAGCTGGCGATCCACCTTCAATTGCCTTAGCTGATCGCTTACGTGAATTACCATTTAGAGTGGATCGTTTAAAAACCGGTACGCCACCGCGTATTGATGCCCGCACTGTCGATTTTAGTAAAATGCAAGAACAACCAGGTGATACACCAACACCGGTATTCTCATTTATGGGTAAACAAAGCGACCACCCACAACAAATACCGTGTTACATCACTTACACCAATGAAAAAACACATGATGTTATTCGCAAAAACTTACATCGCTCACCTATGTACTCAGGTGTTATCGAAGGAATAGGCCCTCGTTACTGTCCGTCTATTGAAGATAAAATTGTCCGTTTTGCAGATAAAGATAAACACCAGATATTTGTAGAGCCAGAAGGTTTAACTTCATACGAGTTATACCCTAATGGTATTTCAACCAGCTTACCGTTCGATGTGCAGTTAGAAATTGTGCAATCGATCACCGGATTTGAAAATGCACATATCTGTCGTCCTGGCTACGCCATTGAATATGACTTTTTTGATCCACGCGATTTAAAACAATCATTAGAAACTAAATTTATTGATGGTTTATTTTTTGCTGGTCAAATTAATGGTACTACCGGTTACGAAGAAGCGGGTGCGCAAGGTTTGATCGCAGGTATGAATGCAGCCTTACAAGTACAAGGCAAAGAATCGTGGACGCCTCGTCGTGATGAAGCCTATGTAGGCGTACTGATTGACGACTTAGCAACACTGGGTACAAAAGAACCGTACCGTATGTTTACTAGCCGCGCTGAATACCGTTTGCTACTTCGTGAAGACAACGCTGATATTCGTTTAACTGAAAAAGGCCGTGAACTTGGTTTAGTTAACGATGAACGTTGGCAAGCATTCAACGAAAAAATGGAAGTGATCGCTAAAGAGAAACAGCGTATTAAAGATACCTGGATCCATAAAGATCATGCCATGGTTAATAAAGTAAACGAATTACTAAAAACGCCACTTGTGCGTGAAGCCAGCTTAGAAGAATTATTGCGTCGTCCAGAAGTGCGTTATAACGACTTGATGGCGATTGAAGGACTTGGATCTGAGTTTACCAATAAGGCGGCTTTAGAGCAGGTTGAAATTCATACGAAGTACGCAGGTTATATTGCGCGTCAGCAAGATGAGATCAATAAGCAACTTCGTCATGAAGAAACAATATTACCAAAAGAGTTTGATTATAAAACCGTCTCTGGTTTATCAAACGAGGTTGTTGCTAAGCTAATTGATGCTCGTCCAGACACTATCGGCCAAGCTTCGCGTATTTCTGGTATCACCCCAGCGGCGATTTCGCTATTATTGGTGTATCTGAAGAAGCAAGGCTTGTTACGCAAAACTGCGTAACGGTAAAGGTACATTGTGTTACAGCAACAATTAACAACTTTGTTAGCGCAAACTGATATTGCGCTAACACAAAAACAACAGCAGCAGCTTGTTCGCTATGTCGAATTACTCGATAAGTGGAATAAAGCCTATAACTTAACTTCGGTACGTTTACCTCAAGAAATGATGGTTAAACATATAATGGATAGCTTAGTTGTTGCGCCTCACTTGACCGGTCATCATTATATTGATGTTGGCACAGGTCCTGGTTTACCGGGCATAGTGTTAGCTATTGCCTTACCTGATACGCAGTTTGTATTATTAGATAGTTTAGGTAAACGTGTACGTTTTTTAATGCATGTTAAACATGAGCTTGGCCTTGATAATGTCACCCCTGTGCAGTCAAGAGTTGAAGAATATCAACCAAGTGTTAAATTAGATGGCGTACTAAGTCGTGCATTTGCATCGTTACAAGATATGATTGACTGGTGTTCGCACTTAATCGATCATTCAGGTAAGTTCATTGCACTTAAAGGGGTATTTCCAAGTGAGGAATTAGACTCACTCCCTGCAGGTGTTAAGTTTGAGCAAAAAATTGCATTAGAAGTACCGGATTTAGATGCACAACGACATTTAATAATTCTTTCTAAAGACTAGGGATCAGAGACACTGTGGCAAAAGTCATCGCATTAGCAAATCAAAAAGGCGGAGTAGGTAAAACTACCACTGCCGTTAATCTCGCTGCATCTATGGCTGCAACGAAACGTAAAGTGCTGTTAATAGATCTCGACCCGCAAGGCAATGCGACCATGGGCAGTGGCGTCGACAAATATGGTGACGTCCCTACTATCTATGACTTGCTCATAGAAGATAAGCCTATTGATGAAGTGATTATTAAAGAAACCTCAGGCGAATATCATATGATTGCTGCAAACGGTGATGTGACCGCTGCAGAAGTTAAGCTGATGGAATTATTTGCGCGAGAAGTACGTTTGCGTAACGCGCTTGAAAAAATACAAGATCAGTATGAGTTTATTTTTATAGACTGCCCGCCTTCTTTAAATATGTTAACCGTTAATGCCATGGCCGCTGCCGATTCTATTTTAGTACCTATGCAATGTGAATATTATGCATTGGAAGGATTAACAGCGTTAATGGACACGATTACGCAACTTGCTAAGTTAGTTAACCCTAACTTACAGATTGAAGGCATACTTCGTACTATGTACGATCCGCGTAATCGACTAGCAAATGATGTATCAGAACAATTAAAACAACATTTTGGCGATAAAGTATACCGTACGGTGATCCCACGTAATGTTCGACTTGCAGAAGCCCCAAGTTTTGGTGCCCCAGCAATGTACTACGATCGAGCATCAAGTGGCGCGAAAGCTTATTTAGCTCTCGCTGGTGAAATGCTACGCAGAAAAGAAAAAACAACTCCCGTTGTCGCCTAACTTTGAGGTAAAAAAATAACATGTCTGCTAAAAAACGAGGTTTAGGCCGAGGACTCGATGCGCTTTTAAGTTCATCTAAACCTGCACCAAGCGAAGGCAAGGAACAGGATACTGCTAACGTAACCAGCGCAGTTGAAAATGCAGCGCAGCCTAGTAACAGTGAATTACAAAAACTACCGATCGAGCTTTTACACTCAGGTAAGTACCAACCTCGTAAAGACATGTCTGAAGAGGCACTCGAAGAACTCGCCAGTTCGATACGCTCACAAGGAATTATTCAACCTATCGTTGTGCGCCCTGTTGCGCATAACAGCTACGAGATTATTGCCGGTGAACGTCGTTGGCGTGCTGCACAAATTGCTAAACTTGAGTTCGTACCCTGTATTATTAAAGACGTACCTGATGAAGCTGCCGTTGCTATTGCTCTGATTGAAAATATTCAGCGTGAAGACTTAAACGCTATGGAAGAAGCGATTGCACTTAATCGGTTGCTTAATGAGTTTGAGTTAACGCATCAACAAGTGGCTGATGCCGTTGGTAAATCACGTACGACCGTGACTAACTTATTACGCTTAAATAATCTAAATAACGATGTAAAAATTTTGTTAGAGCATGGTGACATTGAAATGGGCCACGCACGTTGCCTGTTAGCACTTGAAGGTGAAGTGCAATCAGACGCAGCCCGTTTAGCTGTTGCAAAGGCATTGACCGTTCGCGAAACAGAAAAACTAGTACGCTCTATTTTAGAGCCAGCTCCAGCAAAAGAAGTAATAGAAAAAGACCCAGATGTTAAACAGTTAGAGCAGCAGCTTGCTGATAACCTAGGGGCAAAGGTAGAAATAAATTACAACAAAAAAGGCAAAGGGAAGTTGGTTATTTCTTACACTAATCTTGACGAGTTAGACGGTATTTTAAACCGTATCAATCAAGACTATTCCCACCATTAATTCATTGGATGTCTAAAAAGGGACATTTAAAGCGATTTTGTGTTACAAAGCACCTACTCAAGTTGCAAAACTGGCAGGATTAAGTATAATTTCGCCAGTTTTCATACCCTGACAATTAGAGCGTCATAAAGGTTAATTAAAAGTGACTAATAAGTTAGCGAGCCCGTATAGGCTTGCCGCATTAAAATTAATTTGCCTTCAGGGATTTGTAGCCCTTTTAGCTGCACTAATAATTTTTATAGGTTGGGAAACCAATGCCGCACTTTCAGCTCTAGCTGGTGGCGCAGTCGCAGTACTTCCTAACTTTGTATTTGCGCTTTATGCATTCAGATATATGGGTGCAAGTCGAGCAAATCAAGTGTATGCCTCGTTAAAACGCGGCAACGGATTAAAATTTATGCTAACAATCGTTTTGTTTGCACTAATGCTAAAGCTTTATCCGGTAGTACTGCTACCTTTCTTTTGTGCTTATGTGTTGGTGTTGTTTACAGGATTGTTTACACCCGTTTTTTTTAAACATTAACTTTTGGGATATAACATGGCTGCAGAAGAAGTTACTCTATCTAGCCATATTCAGCACCACTTAACCAATGCTAAGATGTGCTCGACCGACGCCGGTCTTGCCTTCAATAAAGCATGTACGGATAGTGGCTTCTGGACATGGCATATAGATACCCTCGCATGGTCTATCGGACTAGGTCTAATATTTTTATGGATCTTCCGTAGTGCCGCAAAAAAATCAACTCTGGGTGTACCTGGAAAACTTCAATGTTTCATTGAAATGGTTGTTGAGTTCGTTGGCGACAACGTACGTGATACCTTCCACGGTAAAAGTAAGCTAATTGCACCATTAGCATTAACAATATTCGTTTGGATATTCTTAATGAACTTAATGGATTTAATCCCAGTTGACTTCCTACCTGCATTTGCTGGCTTTGTTGGCGAAACTGCATTCGGTATGGATTCACACGACGTATACATGAAAATTGTACCAACTACAGATATCAATATGACAGCTGCACTTGCGCTGGGCGTGTTCATTCTAATGATTGGTTACTCAATTAAAATCAAAGGTATCGGCGGTTTTATTAAAGAACTAACACTTCACCCGTTTAGTTCAAACAATACAGCTATGCAGATTCTTTTAATTCCATTCAACCTATTACTAGAGCTTATCGCATTGGTTTCTAAGCCGTTTTCACTGGCTCTGCGTTTGTTCGGTAACTTATATGCAGGTGAGTTAATCTTCATCCTTATAGGTGCTGTAGGTTTAATGCAACTACCGTTGCACTTTGTGTGGGCTGTATTCCATATCTTAGTAATCGTATTGCAAGCATTCGTATTCATGATGCTTACAATCGTATACCTAAGCATGGCAAGTTCAGATAATCACTAATTACTATATTTACAATTTTACTTTTACTTTTAATACAATTGAAACTTTGGAGAAATAAATGGAAGCTTTAGAATTATTAAACGGCTTAAAATACATCGCAGTAGCTTTACTTATCGGTTTCGGTGCAATCGGCACAGCAATCGGTTTTGGTAACATGGGCGGTAAATTCCTTGAAGCATGTGCACGTCAACCTGAGCTAGCACCATCGCTACAAGTTAAAATGTTTATCCTTGCTGGTCTAATCGATGCTGTAGCAATGATTGGTGTTGGTATCGCGATGGTATTGTTGTTCGTACTTTAATTTTATTTTTTGAACAGCTTACTATTTAAGGAGGAGCGGTTGTGAACTTAAACGCCACTCTTATCGGTGAATTAATTGCGTTTACGGTGTTCGTATTATTTTGTATGAAATACGTATGGCCACCACTAAACGGTGCAATTGAAGCTCGCCAGAAGAAAATCGAAGATGGTTTAGCTGCCTCTGATAGAGCCGAAAAAGACTTAGAACTTGCGCAACAGAAAGCTGCAGAACAGCTTAAAGATGCAAAGGCTCAAGCGGCTGATATCATTGATCAAGCTAAAAAGCGTGCCGTGCTAATTGTTGACGAAGAAACTGTTCGTGGTCAGCAAGAGCGTGAAAAAATTATTGCTCAAGGGCACTCTGAAATTGAATCAGAGCGT
Source organism: Pseudoalteromonas sp. DL-6 (assembly GCF_004328665.1). NCBI lineage: Bacteria > Pseudomonadati > Pseudomonadota > Gammaproteobacteria > Alteromonadales > Pseudoalteromonadaceae > Pseudoalteromonas > Pseudoalteromonas sp. DL-6. The sequence goes on along the minus strand of NZ_CP019770.1, from coordinate 3,227,750 downwards.
AACCGTGTGACAGAAGAGCTACGTAAGCAAGTAGCAACTCTGGCAGTGGTTGGCGCAGAAAGAATTTTAGAGCGCGAAATCAATCAAGCCGCACATAGTGACATCGTTGAAAAACTTGTCGCTGAGCTGTAATTAGGAGGGTATGAGCATGTCTGAATTGACTACTATCGCTCGCCCATACGCTAAAGCGGCTTTTGAACTTGCCGTTGAAAAAGGCGCTATTGAAAGCTGGAATGACATGTTGTTCTTTGCTGGCCACGTTGCCAGCAATGAACAGGCATCTACCATTTTAGCTGGATTGCCTACTGCTACCGCACAAGCTGAGTTATTTATTAACTTATGTGGTGAGCAGCTCAACGAACAAGGTCAGAACCTAGTTAAGGTGATGGCTGAAAATGGACGTTTGATTGCACTACCTGAAGTTGCCCATTTATTTTCTGCTTTAAAAGCAGACTATGAAAAAGAAATCGATATTGATGTGATTTCGGCAACACCTCTTGCTGCAGCGCAGCAAGAATCATTGGTAGCGGCACTTGAAAAACGTTTCGCACGCAAAGTTAAGCTGAATTGTAGTGAAGACGCTACAGTAGTTGGCGGTCTTATTATTAAGGCAGGCGACACTGTAATTGACGGCTCTTTACGCGGTAAATTAAATCGCTTAGCCACAACACTACAATCGTAATTGGGAAAAAGAGCATGCAACTTAATTCCACTGAAATTTCAGATCTGATCAAACAACGTATTGAGAAGTTCGAAGTTGTAAGTGAAGCTCGTAACGAAGGTACAATTGTATCTGTTACTGACGGTATCATTCGCATCCACGGTCTAGCTGACTGTATGCAAGGTGAGATGATTGAGCTTCCTGGCAACCGTTATGCTATCGCACTAAACCTTGAGCGCGACTCAATTGGTGCAGTAGTAATGGGTCCTTACGCTGACCTTACAGAAGGCGTAAAAGTATACACAACTGGTCGTATCTTAGAAGTTCCTGTTGGTGCGGGTCTACTTGGTCGTGTTGTAAACACACTAGGTGCTCCTATCGATGGTAAAGGCGCTTTAGATAACGACGGGTTTGAACCTGTAGAAAAAATTGCACCAGGTGTAATCGAGCGTCAATCAGTAGATGAGCCAGTACAAACTGGTTACAAATCTATCGATGCGATGATCCCAGTTGGTCGTGGTCAGCGTGAGCTTGTTATCGGTGACCGCCAAACAGGTAAAACTGCACTAGCAATCGATGCAATCATCAACCAAAAAGACACAGGCGTTAAGTGTGTGTACGTAGCGGTTGGTCAAAAAGCATCTACTATTGCTAACGTAGTACGTAAATTAGAAGAGCACGGTGCACTTGCAAATACTATCGTAGTTGTAGCATCTGCTTCTGAATCTGCGGCACTTCAGTACTTAGCACCGTTCTCGGGCTGTACTATGGGTGAATACTTCCGTGACCGTGGTGAAAACGCATTAATCGTATATGATGATTTATCTAAGCAAGCTGTTGCTTACCGTCAAATCTCATTGCTACTTAAGCGTCCACCAGGCCGTGAAGCATACCCAGGTGACGTATTCTACCTTCACTCGCGTCTTTTAGAGCGTGCATCACGTGTAAACACTGATTACGTTGAAAAGTTCACTAACGGTGAAGTGAAAGGTAAAACAGGTTCATTGACGGCATTGCCTATCATTGAAACTCAAGGCGGCGACGTATCTGCGTTCGTACCGACAAACGTTATCTCTATCACCGATGGTCAGATCTTCTTAGAAACTGACTTATTCAACTCAGGTATCCGTCCGGCAGTAAATGCTGGTATCTCGGTATCGCGTGTTGGTGGTGCTGCACAAACTAAAATCGTTAAGAAACTAGGTGGCGGTATCCGTCTAGCCCTAGCTCAGTACCGTGAATTAGCTGCGTTCTCGCAGTTCGCGTCTGACCTTGATGATGCTACTCGTGCTCAACTTGAGCATGGTGAGCGTGTAACAGAGCTAATGAAGCAGAAACAGTACGCGCCAATGTCTGTTGCTGAAATGTCTTTGTCGTTATTCGCAGCTGAGAAAGGTTACTTAAAAGACATCGAAATTCCTAAAATCATGGATTTCGAAGCGGCTTTACTTTCTTACGCAAATAGCACATACGCAGAGCTTATGGCTCAAATCAATGAAACTGGTAACTACAACGCCGAGATCGAAGCGCAGCTTAAAGAACTTCTAGAGAAGTTCAAGTCTACGCAAACTTGGTAATTTAGTTATTAATGGTGTGCTTTATATCCTAAAGCACACCTTGATTCGGAGAGAGAGTCATGGCCAGCGGAAAAGAGATTAAAAGCAAGATCGGCAGTATTAAAAATACTCAAAAGATCACTAGCGCAATGGAAATGGTTGCTGCGTCTAAAATGAAAAAGGCGCAAGAACGAGTGGCTTCAAGCCGTCCATACGCTGAAAAATTACGTAAAGTGATTGGTCGTGTTGCTCAAGCAAATCTTGATTTTACTCACCCGTTCTTAGAAGAACGTGAAGTAAAACGAGTTGGTTATATTGTTATCTCTACTGACCGTGGTCTATGTGGCGGTTTAAACTCAAACGAGTTTAAAAAAGTCGCATTAGAGATTAAAGCGTGGAAAGAAAAAGGCGTAGATGCTGATTTTGCTACTTTAGGTAGTAAAGCAGCTGGCTTCTTTCAACGTTTTGGTGGTCAAGTGCTTGCTAAAAAAGCAGGTCTTGGAGATAAGCCTTCAGTACAGGACGTAATTGGTCCAGTAAAAATAATGCTAGATGCATTCTCTGAAGGTAAAATTGACCGTTTATTCCTGGTATATAACAACTTTGTTAATACCATGAAGCAAGAGCCAATAGTAGATCAGTTACTCCCTTTGCCAAAAGCTGAAGAAGAAGTATCTACACATGCGTGGGATTACTTATATGAACCAAACCCAGAGGCTATTTTAGAGTCTTTGTTAGTACGTTTCATTGAGTCTCAGGTATACCAAGGTGTAGTTGAAAACGCTGCCTCTGAACAGGCTGCCCGCATGGTTGCAATGAAAGCTGCAACTGATAATGCCGGTGACCTTATGGATGAGTTACAGCTTGTATATAACAAAGCTCGCCAAGCAGCAATCACACAAGAAATTAGTGAGATTTGTTCTGGTTCAGCAGCAGTTTAATGCTTCAGGCAAAGATTAACGAGAGGAATAGACATGAGTTTAGGTAAGGTCGTCCAAATTATCGGCGCCGTTGTGGATATCGAATTTCCACAAGACAGCGTGCCAGCCGTATATGACGCGCTAAAAGTAACAGATGGCGATTTAGCTGGTTTGACTTTAGAAGTTCAACAGCAGCTAGGTGGCGGTGTGGTACGTACTATCGCACTAGGTACTACAGACGGTTTACGTCGTGGTGCTGCAGTAGCAAACACAGGCGAAGCAATTCAAGTTCCAGTTGGTACTAAGACCCTAGGTCGTATCATGAACGTACTTGGTGAGCCAATTGATGAAGCAGGTCCAATCGGTGAAGACGAGCGTATGTCTATCCACCGTGCAGCACCTACTTACGAAGAGCAATCAAGCTCAGTTGAACTTTTAGAAACGGGTATCAAGGTAATCGACCTTGTATGTCCATTCGCTAAAGGTGGTAAAGTTGGTTTATTCGGTGGTGCCGGTGTTGGTAAAACCGTAAACATGATGGAACTTATCCGTAACATCGCAATCGAGCACAGCGGCTACTCAGTATTCGCAGGTGTTGGTGAGCGTACTCGTGAGGGTAACGATTTCTACCATGAGATGAACGATTCAAACGTACTTGATAAAGTATCGCTTGTATACGGTCAGATGAACGAGCCTCCAGGTAACCGTTTACGCGTAGCGTTAACAGGTCTTACTATGGCTGAGAAGTTCCGTGACGAAGGTCGCGACGTACTTTTCTTCGTAGATAACATCTACCGTTACACACTTGCGGGTACAGAAGTATCAGCACTTCTTGGTCGTATGCCATCAGCGGTAGGTTACCAGCCTACACTTGCTGAAGAAATGGGTGTACTTCAAGAGCGTATCGCATCTACTAAGACTGGTTCAATTACTTCAATCCAAGCGGTATACGTACCTGCGGATGATTTAACGGATCCATCTCCAGCAACAACGTTTGCTCACTTAGATGCAACAGTGGTACTTTCACGTGATATCGCATCACTAGGTATCTACCCAGCGGTAGACCCTCTTGATTCATCTTCACGTCAGCTTGATCCACAAGTAATCGGTGAAGAGCACTACGGTATAGCGCGCGGCGTTCAAACAGTTCTTCAGCGTTACAAAGAACTTAAAGACATCATCGCGATTCTAGGTATGGACGAGCTTTCTGACGAAGATAAGCAACTTGTATCTCGTGCACGTAAAATCCAGCGTTTCCTATCTCAGCCATTCTTCGTGGCAGAGGTATTTACAGGTGCGCCAGGTAAATACGTTTCACTTAAAGACACAATTGCAGGCTTCAAAGGTATCTTAAACGGTGAGTTTGATGATATGCCAGAGCAAGCGTTCTACATGGTTGGCTCTATTGAAGAAGCTCAAGAAAAAGCCAAAAGCATGTAATTAGGAGGGTAGTATGGCAGCTATGACTGTACATCTTGATGTAGTAAGTGCTGAAGAGAAATTATTTTCTGGTTTAGTAGAATCTATTCAAGTATCTGGTAGTGAAGGTGAGTTAGGTGTTAACGCCGGTCACGCCCCACTACTAACTGCCCTTAAACCTGGTATGGTACGTTTAGTTAAGCAATTTGGTGAAGAAGAACTCATCTATATTGCTGGCGGTACACTAGAAGTTCAACCGAACATAGTGACCGTACTTGCTGATACAGCTGTTCGTGGTGAAGACCTGGACGAGAAAGCTGCAGAGCAAGCTAAGCGTGACGCTGAAGCCCAAATGGCAAAAGGCGCATCTGCTGAACTTGATTACAATCAAGCAGCAATGCAACTAGCTGAAGCAATTGCTCAGCTACGCATTATTCAGCAATTACGTAAAAAGTAAGCCTATCTGGTTTTTAAAAGCCCACTTTATGTGGGCTTTTTTGTGCTTGATAGATGACTCTATCTAGCTTTGCTGATAATCTAAACAACATTAAGTAGTTAGTTTTAATAATTAAATCCTATCAAATTATTAGCTATAAGGACGTAGTGACCTACCAATGAAACCGTCAACTTTTTCAGAATCAATAGTAGAAATCAAGTTTGGAGCATGGCGTTTAAACCCCAAACAGCAAACTATTAATGATGGTGTAATTGAAAGGGAATTGGAGCCGCTACTGTTTAAAATTCTTAGTTACTTCATTCTTAATAAAGAGTCGATAATTACCCGTCAAGACCTAATTGACGACGTATGGTGTCAACATTATGTTGACGATAACGCCATTAACAGAGCTATTTCAGAACTGAGAAAAGCCCTTAAATCAGATAAACAACGCGGCTTAGTGGTAAAAACACATTACAGAAAAGGGTATAGCTTTTTTTTAGAGCCAGAGATCATACATCATGAAAAAGGTACTTCGTCATTTAGCCAAGTTAACGCATTAAAAGAAACACCTAATAAAAAACAAAAAAAGTTAATCGCACTAATAACTATATTAGTTTTAGGTGCTTTCATTAGTATTTACATGTTTCAAAGTCAATCTAGCCTAGATAACAAGATTGGAAATGATACGTTACTAAAGGTTGAGACAAAAAGCCCAAACATCGTAGAGAAAAAATTTAACGAAGAAACACTCTCTTGGCGACAAGGTATATATAGCCAAATGGTACTTTCTCCTGACAACTCAACTGTTGCACTGTCATTCTTTGAAAAAGAACAACAATACTCGTCGCTTTTAATTAAAAACTTACATACCGGCCAAGAAAAGCTAATTTCAGAAGCTAACGCTAATATTTCTCCTGCAGGCTGGTCTATGGATAGCGAACGTGCAATTTATAAAGTAGAAAGTAAAGGCAAATGTGGGTTGTGGGAAGTAGATTTAACAAGTAGTGCAGGTAGTAAGTTTTTATTTGATTGTGAGCCTTCATACCCAATGAATGCGATTAGTCTTGATAACAATTCTATTGTCTATTCAAAGTATGGTTATAGAAATCGCTCTGAATTATCAGTGCTTGTTAATCGAAACTTGAGTACCGCTGAGGAATTTCAAATAAGTTCACCAAACCTAAATTCGTATGGTGATAAGTTTTTATATTTTATAAAAAATAAAAATAAAATTATATTTGAGAGACATCAATTTAACTCTAGTGAACTATATATGACGGATTTAGAAGGTGGCGCCCAAATAAAGCTTTATGAGACTAAAAGTAGAATATGGACAATTAACTATCAACAAGAAACCGACTCATTGTTATGGTATGACAATAAAGAAGAAATTTTTTACCAATATTCTTTAAACAATAACCGTATAGTAAGTAAAACAAAAGTTAATAGCGCCAGTAGCTACTCAATAACTTATCCGATTAATAATAAAAATATTTTAGGGTTGATATATCCTTTTACAAATAATATTTACAAATTTGATTTAGCTTCTCAAAATTTTGAACGTGTATCAAAATTTGATAGTAAGTTTGCAAATTTTATTGGAGAAAACCTTGTATTTTTAAGTAATGATGGGGAATCAACAAAACTAAATACTGTATTCAAAGATGGCAAAGTCAAGTCAAAAAAAGTCAGCTTTAGTTATCGAGACTTTAAAATATCTTCCGATTCTCAAGAAGCCTTCGGCGTTAGTGAAAGTGAAATAGAAATACTCAACTATGAAGATTTATCCGTTAAGGATGTTATTACCCCCAAAGGTGATTTGATCTCGGTTAATTATTTACTAGATAAAAATATTGGCTATATTGTGCAGGATAAACCTAGTGCAAACAGCAGCTCTTATATTTTTAATAGAAGTAATTCTAATAGCATATTGTTACCAGTAAAAAATGCAGTGTGGTTTGGTCAGTTACGAAATAATAAACTCATTTTTTTGAATAATTTAGATATGTTGATATTTTTCGACTTATCAACTGGGGAACAAACAAAAGGCTTTAAAGTAAAAAAATCAGCCTATAAACACTCTTTATCGATAAATCAAAATAAACTGTATCATTCAACGGGTAAAACTGTGTACGAATATGATTTTTCCGAAAGCTTTAGTGTGTCGCCAAAAAAAGTGTTTGAAATTAGCAAAGCAGAAGATGTTATTCTAGATGTAAATTTTTCGAGTTCAGGTAGCACTCTAACGTTAGAAATAGTTGAATTGGTAAACAACGAGCTTGTAATACTATCGCCGGAGAAAAGCGATTAATTCGAATAAGTGTAAGTGATATACCTGCCAGTAACTTTCTTCCAGTCGGTGTGTTTGTGACAAACAATATATTTAATCCCGATAAATTAGTTAAGTGAAAAGAAGTACCCCACAAGTTACTTTACTGTAATTATAATTTTCACTTATATCCTTTACCAAACCTCGCTACAATAACCCTATTCTATTAGGTGTTACTTTGCTTAAGTTAAGATTCAGTAGTCATTGCTTAGCCTACTGAGTATTTGCACATGATGTGACTTACGTAATCTACTTTGCAGCACACTTATTCTATCAAGCTAAAACAACGGAAAAGGAAATTGTTTTAATGGCTCTAACAACAGTAATTCTTGCAGCGGGTAAAGGTACTCGTATGCGCTCTGCTCTGCCTAAGGTACTGCATAAAGTGGCAGGTAAACCTATGGTGCAACACGTTATCGATAATGCCAATGCGCTAGGCGCAACCTCTACCAACCTTGTTTATGGTCACGGCGGCGAACTATTACAACAACAATTAGCCGATAATAACGTAAACTGGGTGCTACAAGCTGAGCAACTAGGCACAGGCCACGCAGTGGCACAAGCAAACCCACATATAAATGACGACGACACTGTACTGGTTTTATACGGTGACGTACCTTTAACTAAGCAATCTACACTTGAGCGCTTATTAGCAGCGACACCTAAAAATGGTTTAGCAGTATTAACCGTTAATTTAGCAAACCCAAACGGCTACGGGCGCATGCTACGTGTTGATGGTAAGTTAGTGGGGATTGTTGAGCAAAAAGATGCCAATGCTGAGCAGTTACTTATTAACGAAGTAAACACCGGCATTATGGCGGTTAATGGTAAGCTTTTAAAAAGCTGGTTAGGTAATTTATCCAACAATAATGCCCAAGGTGAATACTACCTAACAGATATAGTTGCTATGGCGCATAGTGAAGGCGTAGAAATTACATCAGCACAGCCTGATCACCCAATGGAAGTTGAAGGTGCAAATAACCGCGTACAACTTGCAGGATTAGAGCGTGCTTACCAAGCATGGCAAGCAGAAGAGCTCATGTTAAACGGCGCCACCCTTGCTGACCCTGCACGCATAGATGTACGTGGCGATGTTAAAACAGGTGAAGATGTCCTCATCGATATCAACGTTATTTTTGAAGGTACAGTGACCTTAGGTAATAACGTACAAATTGGACCTAACTGTGTACTTAAAAACTGTAGCATCGGTGACAATGTTATTATTAAAGCCAATACACTAATTGAAGATGCATCAGTTGCGGCTCAATGTACACTCGGTCCATACGCCCGCCTTCGTCCTGGTGCAGTAATGGAAGAAGACTCGCACATTGGCAATTTTGTCGAAATGAAAAAAACCCGTTTAGGCAAAGGTTCTAAAGCAAACCACTTAAGTTACTTAGGTGATGCTGAAATTGGCGAGAAAGTGAATATTGGCGCAGGCACTATTACCTGTAACTACGATGGGGTTAATAAAGCAAAAACCATTATTGGCAATAATGCCTTTATAGGCTCTAACTCGTCACTGGTTGCTCCTGTAAATATTGGTGCAACCGCTACCGTTGGCGCGGGCTCTGTTATTACCAATACCGTGGCGGATGATCAGCTAGCTGTAGCACGTGGCAAGCAACGCAATTTAGACGGTTGGAAACGCCCAGTTAAAAAATAGTAATGATCATTACTTATTAAATATTTAAAGCGAGTTTTATAACTCGCTTTTTTATTGCCTAAATATAATTCAAATAAAAATGCCATACTGTTGTCATCCCTGTGTGTTGATATTTAACGAATACAACACTAAGGAAAACAATAATGTTAAACAAATCAATAATAGCCCTTTCTTTGCTATCACTATTAACTGGTTGCTCACTAGATGGTGATGACGGCCAAGATGGCGCACAGGGTGTACAAGGTACAGCGGGTAATAATGGCGAAAACGGCACTAATGCAAATTCAGCTTTAAATATCAATCTTATTGGCCGCGCAGTACTCAATGCACAAAGCCCGGAAGGAGCAGCTGAAATAGTCGCCTACCAAGCCTCTAAAAAATGGATTTATGCCATTAATAGCTCTGGTGATGAAGCTGTTGTGAATATCATTCCTGCCGATACGTTCGACACTGCAGCATTAGTAAAAGATAACGAAGGTATTGTAACTGCGACCAACTTAGCCTCTGCCATTACGCTCTCTCTAAATGAAAATACGCCTGGCGATGCAAACAGCATAGCTATCGATGCGAATAACCAATTATTAGCGGTAGCAATGGCTGCTATAAGCGTGGGTGAAGCTGGCCAAATAGCGTTTTACAATATTAGCGGAGATACACCAGTATTTATTAAAAATGTAACAGTAGGTGCCCTACCCGACATGGTAGCATTTAGTCATGATGGTGCAAAAGTAGTGGTTGCTAATGAAGGCGAACCTAATGGCGACTACAGTATCGACCCCGAAGGCACAATTAGCATTATCGATATCAATAACGGCACTATTGCCGATACCGCTTTGAGCATAAACTTTCAAGCTTACAATAATAAGCAAGCAGAATTAGAAGCGCAGGGCTTAGTGTTTGCCAATCCTACTGGACGTACTATTAATGGTAATTTAATAAATACCACGGTTGCGATGGATTTAGAGCCAGAATATGTGAGCATTTCCAAGGATAATAAATACGCTTATGTCTCTATTCAAGAAAATAACGCTCTAGCCATCATCAACCTTGAAGATAATTCCCTTGAGCTAAAAGGACTCGGTTTTAAAGATTGGTCAAACTTACAATTTGACGCTTCAGACAAAGACGGCGGTGTTAACTTTAAATCATACCCTGGTTTATATGGCATGTATCAGCCAGATACAATTGCAAGTTTTAGTTGGAAAGGAGCCAACTTTATTGTATCTGCCAACGAGGGTGATGCACGCGAATACTTTTTTG